>NZ_KV917381.1:0-5440 GCF_002019795.1 Bacillus alkalicellulosilyticus
AGCGCACGCCTGATAAGCGTGAGGTCGATGGTTCGAGTCCATTTAGGCCCACCATACAAACTTCTACCGAATTGTTATAACAAGGTTCGGGATTTAATTGTCTTTAGCATCAATAATGCTTCGGGGCCTTAGCTCAGCTGGGAGAGCGCCTGCCTTGCACGCAGGAGGTCAGCGGTTCGATCCCGCTAGGCTCCACCAATTACCAAACATTGGTTGTTGAAAAACAATCAAAATTCTATTAAAGTATAGTAGTTGCTCTTTTTTGAGGCAACGAGGTGGTCTTTGAAAACTAGATAGTAATGCATTGAAGTTTTACCGGATCAACATCTATTGATGTTGAGAAGAGAGAACTGAGATAGTCAAGAATTCTTCAACGTCTTAAGTCAATCTATGGATTGACAATTAATTACAGATGGATTAGAAACAAGGAGTTCGAGGAAGTGAAGCTTTGAGGAGCGGAGTGTACGTTTAACGGGTACTCGAGCACCGCAGAAGCGAACTGACGAAGAAATCCGCCGTTTATAAACCAGCTGAGGTTAAGTTAGAAAGGGCGCACGGTGAATGCCTTGGCACTAGGAGCCGACGAAGGACGGGACGAACACCGATATGCCTCGGGGAGCTGTAAGTAAGCTTTGATCCGGGGATTTCCGAATGGGGGAACCCACCATCCGTAATGGGATGGTATCCATATCTGAATACATAGGATATGAGAAGGCAGACCTGGGGAACTGAAACATCTAAGTACCCAGAGGAAGAGAAAGCAAATGCGATTTCCTGAGTAGCGGCGAGCGAAACGGAAACAGCCCAAACCAAGAAGCTTGCTTCTTGGGGTTGTAGGACACTCTATACGGAGTCAGAAAAGAACGGGGTAGATGAAGCGGTCTGGAAAGACTGGCCAAAGAAGGTAACAGCCCTGTAGTCAAAACTTCGTTCTCTCCAGAGTGGATCCTGAGTACGGCGGGACACGTGAAACCCCGTCGGAATCCGGGAGGACCATCTCCCAAGGCTAAATACTCCCTAGTGACCGATAGTGAACCAGTACCGTGAGGGAAAGGTGAAAAGCACCCCGGGAGGGGAGTGAAATAGATCCTGAAACCGTGTGCCTACAAGTAGTTGGAGCCCGTTAATGGGTGACAGCGTGCCTTTTGTAGAATGAACCGGCGAGTTACGATTACGTGCAAGGTTAAGCTGATGAGGCGGAGCCGTAGCGAAAGCGAGTCTGAATAGGGCGAGTTAGTACGTGGTCGTAGACCCGAAACCGTGTGATCTACCCATGTCCAGGGTGAAGTTCAGGTAACACTGAATGGAGGCCCGAACCCACGCGTGTTGAAAAACGCGGGGATGAGGTGTGGGTAGGGGTGAAATGCCAATCGAACTCGGAGATAGCTGGTTCTCCCCGAAATAGCTTTAGGGCTAGCCTCGAGGGAAGAGTATTGGAGGTAGAGCACTGATTGGACTAGGGGTCCCCACAGGATTACCGAATTCAGTCAAACTCCGAATGCCAAATACTTATCCTCGGGAGTCAGACTGCGAGTGCTAAGATCCGTAGTCAAGAGGGAAACAGCCCAGACCATCAGCTAAGGTCCCAAAGTATACGTTAAGTGGAAAAGGATGTGGAGTTGCACAGACAACCAGGATGTTGGCTTAGAAGCAGCCACCATTTAAAGAGTGCGTAATAGCTCACTGGTCGAGTGACTCTGCGCCGAAAATGTACCGGGGCTAAACGTATCACCGAAGCTATGGATTGTCCTAACGGACAGTGGTAGGGGAGCGTTCTGCGTGCAGCGAAGTCAGACCGAGAGGACTGGTGGAGCGCGTAGAAGTGAGAATGCCGGTATGAGTAGCGAAAAGAGGGGTGAGAATCCCCTCCGTCGAAAGCCCAAGGTTTCCTGAGGAAGGCTCGTCCGCTCAGGGTAAGTCGGGACCTAAGCCGAGGCCGAAAGGCGTAGGCGATGGACAACAGGTTGAAATTCCTGTACCACCTCCTCACCGTTTGAGTAATGGGGGGACGCAGTAAGGTAGGGTAAGCGCACTGATGGATATGTGCGTCTAAGCAGTTAGGCTGGTGAATAGGCAAATCCGTTCACCATGAAGGCTGAGCTGTGATAGCGAGGGAAATTAAGTACCGAAGTTCCTGATCCTACACTGCCAAGAAAAGCCTCTAGCGAGGTGAGAGGTGCCCGTACCGTAAACCGACACAGGTAGGCGAGAAGAGAATTCTAAGACGCTCGGGAGAACTCTCGTTAAGGAACTCGGCAAAATGACCCCGTAACTTCGGGAGAAGGGGTGCTCTGATAGGGTGCAAGCCCGAGAGAGCCGCAGTGAAAAGATCCAAGCGACTGTTTAGCAAAAACACAGGTCTCTGCGAAGCCGTAAGGCGAAGTATAGGGGCTGACACCTGCCCGGTGCTGGAAGGTTAAGAGGAGGGGTTAGCCGCAAGGCGAAGCTCTGAATTGAAGCCCCAGTAAACGGCGGCCGTAACTATAACGGTCCTAAGGTAGCGAAATTCCTTGTCGGGTAAGTTCCGACCCGCACGAATGGTGTAACGATTTGGATACTGTCTCAACGAGAGACCCGGTGAAATTATATTACCTGTGAAGATGCAGGTTACCCGCGACAGGACGGAAAGACCCCATGGAGCTTTACTGTAGCTTGATATTGGATTTTGGTACAGTTTGTACAGGATAGGTAGGAGCCTTGGAAGCCGGAGCGCTAGCTTCGGTGGAGGCGTCGGTGGGATACTACCCTGACTGTACTGAAATTCTAACCTCGAGCCGTGATCCGGTTCAGGGACAGTGTCAGGTGGGCAGTTTGACTGGGGCGGTCGCCTCCTAAACAGTAACGGAGGCGCCCAAAGGTTCCCTCAGAATGGTTGGAAATCATTCGAAGAGTGCAAAGGCATAAGGGAGCTTGACTGCGAGACCTACAAGTCGAGCAGGGACGAAAGTCGGGCTTAGTGATCCGGTGGTTCCGCATGGAAGGGCCATCGCTCAACGGATAAAAGCTACCCTGGGGATAACAGGCTTATCTCCCCCAAGAGTCCACATCGACGGGGAGGTTTGGCACCTCGATGTCGGCTCATCGCATCCTGGGGCTGAAGTAGGTCCCAAGGGTTGGGCTGTTCGCCCATTAAAGCGGTACGCGAGCTGGGTTCAGAACGTCGTGAGACAGTTCGGTCCCTATCCGTCGCGGGCGCAGGAAATTTGAGAGGAGCTGTCCTTAGTACGAGAGGACCGGGATGGACACACCGCTGGTGTACCAGTTGTTCCGCCAGGAGCATAGCTGGGTAGCTACGTGTGGACGGGATAAGCGCTGAAAGCATCTAAGCGTGAAGCCCCCCTCAAGATGAGATTTCCCATGGAGTTAATCCAGTAAGACCCCTTAGAGATGATGAGGTTGATAGGTCTCGGGTGGAAGCGTGGCGACACGTGGAGCTGAGAGATACTAATCGGTCGAGGACTTATCCTATAAATAAGACGAAGATTGACTACAATGCATACTATCTAGTTTTGAGAGATCACGTAAGTGATATTTCAACTAAATAAGTCTAGTGGCGATAGCGAAGAGGTCACACCCGTTCCCATGCCGAACACGGAAGTTAAGCTCTTCAGCGCCGATGGTAGTTGGGGGCTTCCCCCTGTGAGAGTAGGACGTTGCTAGGCGTATTTATTTGGAGGATTAGCTCAGCTGGGAGAGCACCTGCCTTACAAGCAGGGGGTCGGCGGTTCGATCCCGTCATCCTCCACCATATATGCCGGCCTAGCTCAATTGGTAGAGCAACTGACTTGTAATCAGTAGGTTGGGGGTTCAAGTCCTCTGGCCGGCACTCTTGAGTTTCACAATATATCAAGAGCCATTAGCTCAGTTGGTAGAGCATCTGACTTTTAATCAGAGGGTCGAAGGTTCGAATCCTTCATGGCTCACCATTTTTAAAATATGCGGGTGTGGCGGAATTGGCAGACGCGCTAGACTTAGGATCTAGTGTCTTATGACGTGGGGGTTCGACTCCCTTCACCCGCACCATATTTTAAATATGCGGAAGTAGTTCAGTGGTAGAACACCACCTTGCCAAGGTGGGGGTCGCGGGTTCGAATCCCGTCTTCCGCTCCAATAGGTACTATAATAAAATACCTAGTTCTAATGTATATGCCGGGGTGGTGGAATTGGCAGACACACAGGACTTAAAATCCTGCGGTAGGTGACTATCGTGCCGGTTCAAGTCCGGCCCTCGGTACCATTTTTAATACATCAAATTATGCGCCCGTAGCTCAATTGGATAGAGCGTTTGACTACGGATCAAAAGGTTAGGGGTTCGACTCCTCTCGGGCGCGCCATTATTATACAATTTAATGTCGGGAAGTGGCTCAGCTTGGTAGAGCACCTGGTTTGGGACCAGGGGGTCGCAGGTTCAAATCCTGTCTTCCCGACCATTTAATTTATGGGGCCTTAGCTCAGCTGGGAGAGCGCCTGCCTTGCACGCAGGAGGTCAGCGGTTCGATCCCGCTAGGCTCCACCAAAAAAGATGTTGACATTTGTTTCAGAATGCTGTAACATAGTATTTCTGACGGTGAAACGTCATTGTATAGCTCTTTGAAAACTGAACAGAACAAAGCCAAGCGAAAGAGATACATGATATCTCATTGCCATTGCAAAAATGGCAAACCCGTCATTGTAAAATGACAAAAAGTTGCGAAAGCAACACTTTTATGAGCTTAATCAACTCACTTTTATGGAGAGTTTGATCCTGGCTCAGGACGAACGCTGGCGGCGTGCCTAATACATGCAAGTCGAGCGGACTGATTAAAAGCTTGCTTTTAATCAGTTAGCGGCGGACGGGTGAGTAACACGTGGGCAACCTGCCCTGTAGACTGGGATAACACCGAGAAATCGGTGCTAATACCGGATAACTTTGAGGTCACATGACCTCAAATTAAAAGATGGCTCCGGCTATCACTACAGGATGGGCCCGCGGCGCATTAGCTAGTTGGTAGGGTAACGGCCTACCAAGGCGACGATGCGTAGCCGACCTGAGAGGGTGATCGGCCACACTGGGACTGAGACACGGCCCAGACTCCTACGGGAGGCAGCAGTAGGGAATCTTCCGCAATGGACGAAAGTCTGACGGAGCAACGCCGCGTGAACGATGAAGGCCTTCGGGTCGTAAAGTTCTGTTGTTAGGGAAGAACAAGTGCCGTTCGAATAGGTCGGCACCTTGACGGTACCTAACCAGAAAGCCACGGCTAACTACGTGCCAGCAGCCGCGGTAATACGTAGGTGGCAAGCGTTGTCCGGAATTATTGGGCGTAAAGCGCGCGCAGGCGGTCTTTTAAGTCTGATGTGAAAGCCCACGGCTCAACCGTGGAGGGTCATTGGAAACTGGGAGACTTGAGTGCAGAAGAGGAGAGTGGAATTCCACGTGTAGCGGTGAAATGCGTAGATA
>NZ_KV917382.1:166333-202398 GCF_002019795.1 Bacillus alkalicellulosilyticus
AAAAACCTTCACAATAACTAATCTAAAAATGTGTTGTTCTAGAATTAGGTACAATAAAAAGGCGCCTTCTTATTCAAAAGCCCCCGATTGCTTAATTGAATTAATCTACAATTTGATAATCACTCTCAAAATCCTTTCTGCTAAAAATAAAATTAAATTCATCATGATTAGGATTTTCAGTTAACCGTGTGTATTTATTTTTCTTATTATAGACTGGTCTCTTAGCATTATATTTTTTAGCTAACAAAATAGAAATTAATTGAGGGAAAATTACGATACAATCTTCAAACGCACTAATAAAATGTGGTTCAATCTTATAAATGAAATTGGCATCATGTATTACTTTATGTCTTATTTCGAAACCTTGCTCTAATACAGTATATAACTCTTGAGGAATGTCTTTTTTTTCTTGTAACCAATATAATAAGATGTTAGGACTTGCAAAACCAACATCCACTAACGAATCCTCTATAAATTCAGTAATCCGATTTTTACTATCATTTAATAAGAAGTTTAGAGCGCTGCAAGTGTCATTTAAATCTTGAAAATTATATTGTTTACTTCCATAATCCCCTATGTTTAACTGAGTATTTTCTAGTTCTTGTGTAGACATTCCCTTCTCAGTGATAAAATCAGTAATTTCCGTTTTTTTATTTGGGTCTTGTTCCACAATATAAACAAATATATCTCTAAAGTAGGTCTCCCAACATGTGACCAAAGATGATATATATTGCCCTGCTGCAATGTAAATACTCTGTTTACCTTTCCTTAATTCCTTGTCATTTAAAATATGATGCATAAGATTATACCTTATGCTTACATTCAATAAATAACTTACTGAAAAATCGTTAAAACTAGTTCGGTTTTTTTTAAGTTCAACAAGTTCTTTAAGCAAGTTGGGCTTCATTTTCTTTTTAATTTTAAAGTCCATCTTCTAACCTCCCTTTTTTCCGATATATACCAAACTAAATATCATTAATTGCAACAAATTCAAATGATTTCCTACACATTCTGGCCATTTGCTGAATAAAAGTAAATGACAATTCCTCCACTAACCTGCTCGTTCTTTTAAGTACAATATATTACAAAGCCAAGAATTTTAACATAAATATCCATTTCAAAGCTCGATATGTCTTACATTATTTGCTGCGTAGTATGAGTCAAATACGAAAAAAGAGACGATCACTTAATAAACGTAATTGCCATTTCTTCGTATTTTTTACCAGTTTTGTGTACCGCTCAGCAATCAATCCTAATTTATCAACTTTTTCAGAATTACGCCCGAATATGAATTATTATACTACAGAATCAACCATACCAATAACGACTTTATCTTCCTGCTGATAGACAGTTACTTTAACTTTGTGCATTTTATTTAATCTATTTTTATCCATAAAACATTGACTAATTCTTAGCAGGATTGACACCTTTGTGATTACCAATCCATATTTATATTTCTATCTTCAAGCATAGCTTGATATTCTATAAATTGTTGTAACTTTTCATCTGATATAACAGCTTCTCTATATTGCTTAACATGAGTATCGTCAAAATATATATCTAAACCTGATTTTATTAACTGAATTGGCCTTGACCATTTCTTTGAAAAAAACAAGTAGTTATCAAAATCGTCGATAATCTTACATATTTCATTGAAATCTAATTCCGTGATTGGAATTAAAGAAAAGTGATTTGATTTTTCTTGACGTACCGGTATAAAACCTAAACCTTCCACTTTTGCGTATAAAGATCCGTCCTTCTTTTCAAAACCACCGTGCGCATACTTATTTCGATATCTTTCCTTTAAATTTCGCAAACTATCAAAATATTTCATTAAATCTGGATTTCTACTTGGGTTAAATATAACATTGAATTTAACAGTCCAGTCAGCGGCAATTATCTTTGTAACTGAGTCGTTTTCTTTATTAAATTCACTAAAGGGTAATAGGAGAATTAACAAGTGTTCTTGAAAACTGAAATATGACTCTAGCATAGCTTGAGTGTTATAAAAAATCTCTTTTTTATATTGCATATCTTGGTTGAAATTCACGGCAACTTTTTTTTCTTTATTATCTTCTTTGTTATTTAATAGAATTAAATTCGAAACTTTATTTTTAAAATATAAATATCGATCACATAAAAAAGTGCTTTGATTTGGGAATGTTATGTCACCGTTGTTTACTATTTCCTTAAGCAATGGGTTTATCATCTGATCCACAATTTTAAGCCCATTATTAATTTTATTAATTACTGATTTTATTAAAGTTTCATCTGTTGTTCCGGACATTAATCTAAATCCAAATTTTCTTACTGTGAAATAAAAATCAGTTTCCTTATATTTAAAGGGGATTTCCCACAATACTTTTTCCATTGGTTGGTATTCGTATTCACAATTTTTTAAATGGACCAACATAAAAAAAACCATATAACTAGGTGGAAACTTAATACCCAAATCAGTTGCTATATGAGTGTCAATTCTAACAAATTTACCTTTTATATCATTAGAACTAACTGGTCTTAACTCTTTGGTACATTGTTCAAAGTTATTCCATAATTTTGGATTTTCTTGTTTAAACCTCTTTTTATAATTCATCATATAGGTCACCTACATTTTTCTAAAAAAATTGTTACAAGTTAAACCGTGTGAGAAAATATAAATTTATTCGATTGAATTAAACCTTATTTGTCTCCAATGACTCCGCTTATGGTCAATTCAAATAACGTTCTCATTGTTCCCCTGTCCATGCCTCTTCGATTTCTAAGTAAGATTAGAAGTTGAACAACTTTATTTCGATATTAACCCTCAAAATTCTATGACAAAGAAGAAATTAGGAGGCTTGGAGAGAGTTTTGATGATGTTAATACCATCCTTATGTTCATTCTAAATTTAGATACAAATTATACCATATAACCATTATCTTTATACCGAATATATTAAAGCTGTTAAAATGTAAAGAGTATCTTCAGAATCTTTTAATACAAAACCAGTCAATGAGATACCTAAACTATACAACAACCTAGCCCGATCGTTGAAAACATTCGTCTATAAAAAAAATCTTGATATTAAGTACATCTCTCAAAGAATTTATTTGTTGTATAGTCCATATTTTTCATCTGCGTAGCAATAAAGGTATTTAGTCCCTTCGGTAAAAGAAAGTTAGTATCTTAAATGGTAACCAAAAAGGTTTCTGTACCCCAGTACAGAAATACTGCTCAGTACCGGGGAAAGAAACTCTTGTAAGCTCCATGTGTTTAAATAGAGGAATGCTAGTATGTAGAAAAAATTAAATCCATGGACGATATTCAAACAAGTCATCCATAGTTTCGTTCTCTAACTGGGTCATTAAAAAGTGAGAAGACAAGCATTTGATTTTTCTTTCAAACCTAGTTTTCCTACATTGTTATATATTTTTGTTACTATTTTCCTCTATTAAGTTCTCAATGTACAATTCCTGAATTATTTCTGAGATTTGCTGTACTTTTTTTGGTTTAGTATTAAAAAATAGATTGGCAATTACATTGAAAATGGGATTTGTTGAAACAAGTATCACCGTAATAAAAATAAGGAGCTGCAATAAAAATGTAACATCACTTTGGTCCTCTTTGGCAATTAAACCTACTGTAGTAACTATAGCTGTTAATATCATAGCTAGATATGGAGTCAAATTATAAGTAACAGTCTCCATATCTCCTTTACTCTTTAGTAACAAGGAAATTTCTTTATATTGTATAGAATTATTGAACCCTAGTTCATCTTTTAAATATATTGCAATATAATCTTTATGTTCAGCTCGTTTTTTCTCTATGCTTCTTAATAATATTTTATCAACTTTCTTATTTGTTTTATATAACCACAATATTAGAAAACCTACTGGTAACAACAACCATAACTTTTGGTAAACCGATAATAGATATGACGTTATTATTAGAAATATAATAATTCCAAAAAATACTGTGGTCAGTTTCAATCCTATCACTTGATAACCTTTTTTGTTTCTTTTGTCATAAAAAATAAAAAAATCATGAATAAACTTATCTAAAATTTTCATCACCTACTAAGAAATTAAATTGCTTCATATAGCTCTTATCCTTGCAATTCCAAGTGATATGCTTCCGATGAAACACATCATCTATACCAACTAAAATAATTTTTTCTGTTTTCATCTCAAATTAAATATTGTAATTATAATCCATATCATCTACAAAATTCTTTTAATAAAGCAGAGATAATAACCCTGCTTACAACTAGGACAACTTAATTTATTTTCCGCGTCGACCGCTTGTTTATTTATAACTTTATGAGTAATCGTAACTCTCAGTTCAAATGGTCTTGCTCATATTATCATTTTTTATTATTTAATAAAGTGGTTTGGTATATGTTCTTTGCAATATAAAAGTTTAATTTTGTTGGTTGCTAAGAAATTAAGTTCGTCCCCAGAGAGAGTTTTTTTACATTTCATACAAAGAGAGCTACTTTCTTCATTTTTACTAGATTCCTTATTGGAACTATTGGTTCTTAAATTTGACCAACCCATTTGAAAATGATCACATGCATCACGGAGTGCGTCTTGTGCTGCGGCTCTTATACCATATCGTAAATTTACTATTTTACCTTCAGGAGTAACTTGAAGTGTTGAAAACCCAATTCCCTCTCGTTCTGTTTCAAGGATTCGGAGTGTGCCTACAACTTGAACTTCATTTGTAGCTTTGTGTATGAGTGGTTCACCCTTTATATACCAAGACCAGTAAGAACCCGCTCCCTCTTCTAATCGTTTTTCATATTCTTCTGCAGGTATATAAAAACCCTTTGATTTATGATTGCGTTGTTGTACTACTTCAGGTGGAAACGGTTTTCTCAATATTTCCATAATGTTGTTGTAAAGACTTTGAGACATAACTTCCACTTCCCTTTATTTACTTTCATTTTTAGGCTTTTGTCCAAATTTAACCTCTTCCGCGTGCAATTCAGTTATTTTAATATTTTTACCGTTATCAATTCGAAACCGAGTTACGATTTTTCCATCCACAGTTACTTCTTGCCCAGCTACCAAATGATTAGCACAAGATTCTCCATACTCTCGCCAAACGACGATATCTATATAATTGGGATTCTTCCTATGTCCTCGGTCAGATGCAATAGAGAATTGACATACTGCAACCTGTTCATTATTTCTTTCGATATAGTACAAGGTTGGGTTCTTAACTAACCTTCCGCTTACAATACAACGATTGATATCACCCATAATTACTTATCTCCTTTCGATGAATCAAGTAAATCTAAAACTTGGGAGAAAAAATGTTGGCAGTGTAAAACATTCTCTCTTACCTGGTGAGAAAACGACTGAAACATAGAAACTCCTTCATCGGTCACTCGGTAGTATCGAAGAGTTCGTAATACAGGATCATCCCACTTTCCAACAAGGTATCCATTCTCTTCAAAATGATGAATCACATCATACATCCAAGTTTTACTTGAACTCCATCCATATTTAGATTCAATGTCTTCAAGGAGGTGAGCTGTTATAAATGGTGTGTTTGTTCCTCTTGCAAGAATCTCATAAGCAATTATATCTTTAACATTGAGATGGGAACTAAAAAAACGTTGGTCTTCCTTTGATAATGCTTTTGGTGGTTCTGGCCGTTGAGAAGTATAAGAACCACCTGTTACTGTATAAACAAGACAATCAATAACTTGCTTCATATTCTTAAACTTAGGCACTAACTCCTTCTTATATTGGTAATATCGATCCTTTCCTTTTGAGGTTATTGTAAAGTAATGAACTTTATTTTCAACATAAGCTACAGCAATTTCATGTTCATTTTTAAGGGAGCGTAGTGCCTTGTATATATATTGTGGTACATTCACTTTGTAAGGGAATTTAACATTCATCTTGTCCAGCAATTGCCCCCCACTATAATCATTTTCCATCAGTTCATATAATAAAAAGATTTTATGAAAATCGTGCTGCGTAATAGATTTTTCTTTCATTATTCTCTCCTTCCTACTCTTATGACTAATTTTAGTTTGAAGTCCGTTGAATTATTATATAATATGTATTCTACTCATGTCTTGCCTTCTCCTTCTTTTCTCGTCCTGGTATGAATCTTGTTCAAAATGAAATCTCATATTTTACTTCCTACCTTTTAAAGCTGCAAATCCCTAACTACTTCTTTTATTTTATCGTACCAAGTTTCTTGTTACGTATTAAGTTTCTTGTACTGTATAAAGTTTCTATGGTGGTATGGGTGTCTGTTCGCGCAAAACTGTCTGTTAGGGATTTTGGGCATGTGTTTGGTGGTAGATATAAGAGTGTTGAAAGGAGCGGAAGGAGATTATGGTATTTAAGATGTTTTATTGTGCGAGCGCATAATTTTTATTCATTGAACGGACTGTAAATTAAAATTAATTTAATAGTGAAAGGAAGCTCTTTGTAGAACTTCGCTATTAGTATAGATTATTATGAATGGTGGAAGCATTTCACCTGTATTAATTTCTACGATACATAAAGAAACAGTTGACCGATTTACAGAAATATAGATTTCCATGAAAAACACTTACATATTAAATCAGGACTACTTGGTTGAAATAGAATACAGAAAAAATTAAATTTAACCGTATATCCAAAAAAATCGATAAAATACATCTATTTGCCGTACATTCCGTAAGGAGGTCCTCTTTCATAGTTCGTGCTTACAAGTTACTTGCCATTCACTTTGGTACACAACGCAATCGAATAACTGTAATGTAAAAACTTTCACGAAAAAAATAGCCAATCCTCCACTATGGGACTGGCTGCCAATGTTCCACAAGTATTTAACTTAGTCCAGTTATCCTTAGGCTTATTTTTATATAGTTTACAATTCCATAAATACAAGACCAATTTTTTAGTAGCTAATTTTCCTTGACTATGATTTGGAAAAATACTATTTAAATCTTTTCCATAAAAGTACAACTGAACATATTATACCTATTATTAAAGATAAGAATGTAAGAGTTATCAAAACAAGACTATTCGGTTCTTCAAAAAAGAATACGTGTGGCCAAGGCATAAAAGTTCCTTGTGTTATTACTTCAATAAAAGTATATGTTGCTAATAGAGCAACCGTAATATCCAAGTTCCGTGTAAAACATAAAATTGCTAATCCAAAAATTTGATAAAATATAAAAAGCATTATCAAATGTATTATTAATATTGGTGTTAGGAATGATATACCGTTAAGCCATAAAGTAATTCCTACTAGTAATAAGATAAATATAAAGTGCAATACCCCATATCGAATTATGTCATACAAAAGGACTTTACGATAATAATAGACTAATGTTTCCTCTGCAGGTATTTCAAATACATTACTATATAACAATATTAAATGACATCCTGCTATAGGTACAGCGATACCCTGTAAAGCTACATAAACCATATATGGGCTTTCTGATTTCATTGACATGTATAGCATTATAAAAACACATAACAAATAAGTAGAAAAAGGAATTATATACATATATCCCAATAACTTTATATCAAACCTAAAAAAATGTATTAATTTATTCATGGCTATTCTCTTTAAGTAGTGCTAAATATCCATCCATTAATCTCGGACTAACAGGAGTCCCTACCAATTCTTTCGAGAATATTCTAACCAAAACCTTATCCTTTTCCTCATTCATAAATACTACTTCTTTAGTTGAAATAACTTCATCCAATTCTTCATGAGAAACCGCTATTTCGAATATACACTGTAGAGCCTTTTCCTTTAATTCATCAGGACTTCCCTCAAAGAGTACTTTTCCATTCTTTATGACTCCTATTTTATTACACAAAAGTTCAATATCTTCTACTATATGTGAACAAATTAATACAGTATGTCTTTTACCTAAGCGTTTTAATAGGTTTCTAAAACGAATTCGTTCTTCAATATCAAGTCCTGCAGTGGGTTCGTCAAACAACAAGATTGATGGCTTTCGTAATAGAATTTGTGCAATACCTACTCTTCTACGCATCCCACCAGACAAATTCTTCATTTTTTTATAAAGATGTTCCGTTAAATTTACTTGTTCAACCGCCTCATATATTAAGGCTCTACGTGAACTTTTCTTATTTTCACCTTGAAGAACGGAAATGTGTTCAAGAACTTCATAAATTGTTAAATCTGGGTATATCATGAATTCCTGTGGTAAGTATCCAATATAGTCTAATCTTTTCACGTAATTCTTTTCTGTAATAACTTTATCATCACTGTATATTCTCCCTGAGTTAAAACTCTCAATACTAGCTAGAATTTTCATTAACGTTGTCTTGCCAGCACCGTTTGGACCTAATAAACCGTATACTCCTGAAATTGAGAGTGTAACATTTGATAATATTTCCTGTTTTTTTATTTTTTTCGATAACCCTTTTACGTCTATCTTCAAGTTACCTCCACTCCTTTATCAATAAGAGAACATCATTCCAAATCCAATCATCATCCAATAATAGATACCACTGCTTTAAAAATTCTTCCTTCTCTTGAGTAGTCAACTGGTAAAAATGATGATAAACTAGTTCTATTATTTCTTGTTCACTAGTACTGAATAAAAATGATTCTGAGCTTCTTCCTTTGATGTCAATATACCATCCGTTTTTATCCCTAATCGCTTCACTTGTCATATTTATCCACTCATTATATAACTTTTCTGGTCCCTTTTTTTCCACAGCAAGTTGAAGTGTATTTTTGGGTATATCTTTCAAAGTGTCATAAGAATTAATTGCTGAATTATATTGAATATTATAGACTAGATGGTCCGAAGTTAATAAATTTGATAACCCGTGGTTTGAAAAGACTATATTTTTTGGTAGAGATAATATCGACGTAGGAACAAGCAATTGAATTTCTTGAAGACTCTGCTCGAATTTACTAATTACTTCGGGCAGCCTATCCTCCATTTTTGGCCAATCTGCTGGATAGATTATTTGATAGTCTAAATAAGTCATTTTAATTCCCTGACCTTTTATTAGCGTTACCGCTTGTGATTCACCTTTAAACACTTCTCCTACCATAGGTAAATTACAAAATAGTACACCGTTTGTAGTAATATTAAATAAGTAGCTTTCTTCAGATGGAAAAACCTCGGTTATTTCAATCCAGTCTTTAGCACTATCCATTTCATACATATGTGTCGACCTCTTTTTAGGATACCAGGCTACATTAGCAAGTAGAGCTATTCTTCCATTCGTATACGGAACAAAATTAGTATCTAAAATTTTATACTCAAAAGTAAGTGATGTTACTTCTTCCAATAGTTGGAGTTTTATTATATCCCCATCTCTTTCATAATGAATAGGCTTACCACTAGAAACAATTTGTACAATCGGATAAGCATGGTATAACTGAAAAGTAGGTTCCAATGTGTCTAAAGTTGAAAATTCAACCTCTACAATTATGTCTTCATTATTCTTAACTATATTATAAGTTTCTATTTCGTACCTTAAATCTGTCTGAACTTCACTTATTTGCATATAGTATTCGGTTTCTTTTATATAATCAGCATAACTAAATGTTCTTTTACTAAATAAAAGAACACTATTAGCTGATAGAACTGCTCCCATTAGCAGTATAACAATTATAAAAATTGTCGTTTTTCTTTCCTTTCTAGTGACTGACCACTTAATAGTAATAGTTAACAATATTACGATAAGGGCTAAGAACCATGATAATAGTTTTAACTCATTACCCCAATGCATGTCAAAGCCTATGAATGAGATATATACAAACATTATATTATTTAATCCTATATTCAGTAATGTCTGCCATTCATCAACATAAACTTTGCTAAAGAATGGAAAAAAAATCTCTGAACTAATACTTCCTCCAAATATCCAAAATAACATGATAAAAAGGTAACTAATTTTCTTTGTACCGAATACTAACGCTACTACAAATCCGTATAGAAGACAAAGTAATAGTGGATAAAACATATAGACTAAGAGGAATCTAAATAACGATAAATAAAAGCTAGAATGCTCTATACCGAGATTAGTAAAAATAAAGAAATATATTACATAAACAAAAAATATATTTACTGTTTGGTATGTTATATGCGCCATAAATAAGGCACAATATTTTTCAAGCATAATTTTATACCCGTCCAAAAAAAACGATTGAACACCATAAAGTAGCTCATTCGATAAGGTACGGTAAAAATACAATATAAAAAAAAGGGAAGTAATTTGTACTATCATCGCAATTTCACTTGGCAATTGCCCATATGCTTCTCTTTCTACATTGTTTAACGAGAATAAAAGCCTAATACCTAATAGTAAAAAAATTAATAGGCATCCTCCAAGATAAACCTTACTTCTACTAAATTGTTTAATATAAAAAACAAACAATAAATTCCAACGCATTTTTCTCCATCCTTTTTCAACAATAGAAAAACAGAAAATATAAAAAAATAGATAGATTTTAATATATATAGAAGTTAGGAAACAAGTTTCCTAACTTCATAATTTTTTTCTAGTTAACTGTCAATCTAACAGCACCTCTAGAGCTAGTAGTTTGACCAACTATTTGTCCATAATATTGATGTCCACTTGTTTGACTAAATCTCACGGTTGACGTAGTACCTGGATTTAGCCAAGAAGTCGATGCCGCTGTACTATCTGGCCACCAACTAATTTCACGCTTTGCATAACCTCTAGTAGTTGTATTTGATCCTGTATTTGTAACATAAATATTACCATTAGTATTATTACTTGCTGTTAGAGTGGATGTATTTTTGGATGTTCCTGATCCATCTAAATGTGCAGTAACTTGAGCAGCTCCAGTTGCACCTACAGTCGTTATCAATACAAGTGCTACCGCTAAAGTAACCACCTTTGATTTCCATTTCTTTTTCTTGTTTACCAACATTTTTACACACTCCCTAACTATTAATATAGATTAGATTTAAAAGCTATTATAAGTATTGTTACTAATTAACTGTCAATCTAACAGCACCTCTAGAGCTAGTAGTTTGACCAACTATTTGTCCATAATATTGATGTCCACTTGTTTGACTAAATCTCACGGTTGACGTAGTACCTGGGTTTAGCCAAGAAGTCGATGCCGCTGTACTATCTGGCCACCAACTAATTTCACGCTTTGCATAACCTCTAGTAGTTGTATTTGACCCTGTATTTGTAACATAAATATTACCATTAGTACTATTACTTGCTGTTAGAGTGGATGTATTTTTGGATGTTCCTGATCCATCTAAATGTGCAGTAACTTGAGCAGCTCCAGTTGCACCTACAGTCGTTATCAATGCAAATGCTACTGCTAAAGTAACCACCTTTGATTTCCATTTCCTTTTCTTGTTTACCAACATATTTTCACCTCCTTTCAATAATTACCAATTTCTTATTCAATATGGAATACAACGGTTTATCTAGCAAAGAAAACACATTCTCATATCGATTGGTAAAGATTATGTAGTTCATATCATCAAAATCTTCTTTTAAGAATATATTGAAATTTTCTATATCTTTATAATCAAAATACTTACTTGGTTGGTCCAATAAAAAAATACTCTTTTTTAGCATTTTCCCTAAAACTATTAAATATAAAAACTTCCCGAAATTAGTAAAAGTATAATATTTATCTTTAGGAGATATATTGTATTTTTCGAGCAACGGAAAGTTTTTGAGAGTGTATGATATCTTCAATATATTAATTAATTCTATTAAAGAACAATTGCTAACGTACTTATAATACTTTTCTGGAATTACATAAAATATATTACGTTTATTGCCTTTAAGATCATCATTACTGGTTAAAGAAATCTCACCTTCTTGAACAGATTTAAGTCCTGCAAGTGTTTTTGAAAATATATCGGTGTTTATACTATTCTCTGTAACAATAACAGACTGACTTGGTATTTCTATATTACAATTTTCTATAATAATATTTGTCTTCTCTTTTATAGTGACATCTTTTAACTTTAGCATCTTTATCACCTTAATTTTTTATTTTCAATCCCTTTTTGTATGTAAAATTGTTTTTCTTCAATCGTTAATATTTTAAATTTCATCCACTCTTCTGAATTAACATCCGAGTCTTGTATTATCCAATCAATATATCCCATTGTTTGAATATCCATTTTTTCCATAAGATATATGCTAGTTAAAATGCTAATTTCTTTATCCTCGAAGTGTCTGAAGGGAATTAAAAAAGTAGCGAGTTCTTCTAAATGTGAAGTTATTGGTTTTTCATTTATGTCAATAAATGGACTGACATAGAAAGTGTATTGATTATTGGAATATGTGCTATCATACATAGAAAGTGCTGGAGTATTTAAACTCTTCGGTACTATTACTATTTTCTCTATATTCTTCCTATTACAAATGAAATTTTCTGAATTCAAATTTTGTAACAAACAAACTTCTTCTTGTATCACTTGTATTTTTTCTATAAGTTCAGAGTAATTTTTATTTCTTGTTAGAAACGGTTTGTATATTAACAAACCTGTACCATCAACTGTTAAACTTTTAAATGGCCCTTTAATAATAGATAAACAGTCTAGATTATCCCCTTGCAAACTGTACTTTTGTTTTCCAACTACATACTTAATATTACTACATTCCCTTGTTTTTACATTTGTATATAAATTTCCGAATGAATCAATATTATATATATTTACTTCCTTTGTACTAGGCAACCACAAAGATTCAGTTGGTAAAAATATGAGGTTAGGAGTTATTGAAAAAAAACTAGTGCCATTCGTGTTTTTATAATATACATCAAAAGAATCAACTCCTTCTGTCATAACGTCGACTGCATTACCATTTTGAGAAAAAGGCAATGGTCCTTTGACACTGATAATATGAGATATACTAAATTGTTCATTTACATAAAAGCGAGTTTGTAGTGCGTGTTCATTTAAAGTTATTTTGATTTTAATTTGAGAAATAGCATTAGCATTAAATTCAATTTCCGTTATTGTCCAATCACTAAATATATCTTTCTCTTCTTGTTCTTTGTTTTTTAATTGTTCATAAAGAACCGTATCATTTACAAAAAATAAATCTTCGACTAAATTATGCTTATTTTTCAACCAAACTGTTGAAGACAACAAAGTAAATATTATTACAACAATAAATGTATATTGCAAAAAAGGTACTTTTGTCTTTATAAGAATAAACAACAAAACAACTAATAAACAAATTATATATAAAAGGTTTATAGTCAGTTGTTTGTCTAAAAAGGACATGGTGTATAGATCTATATATGGGTTTCTATTATGGATAAATATACCTATTTTTGATTTATATTCAAGAAGTAGAATAAGTGGTATCCACGGTATTAAGATAAGTAAAAAGATTATAGTTTTTTTTACAGAGTATATATGCTTTATTATACTAATGGAGCTACCTAGCAACCAAGCAAATGTAAAAGGTATTGCATAATAAACAAAGTATATTTTAATTAAATAGACAAAAAAATTAAGGCCTGAGTCGAAAATTAATGTAATTACCATTGCAATAGTAATTGAAACCAGCCCTTGCATTATTAAAAAAAATATTAAATGCAAACATTGAATTTTAACCAAAACTTCTATCTGACTTTTTAATATTTGATTTATCTTAAGTAGTTCATAGGGAATTGACTTAATAAATTTTGCATGAATTTGATAACTAACTAATAGAACTATTGGTAAACCTATCGGGATAAAATACTTTGTGTATAAAATAAACTCCATAGGATTTATAACAAATGGATTACTACATAAGAAGATAAGTGTTAAAAAAAAGAAAAATATTAAGATTATTTCTAATTTTATATTTATAAAATTAATTTTCCGAAAAAAAATAGCTAAAGTATCCATGACAAATTACCTCATTGTCTTCTATTAAAATAAACCGCTTTGTTAATGCTATTAAAGCTAATATTTTTGAATAGTTTTCAATTTTATATATTTTTGTAAAAATCTAGGTTGAATCTATTATAATCCTAAATTCCGACAAAAAAATGGGTATATTTCCTTATTTTTCTTTTCAACCCTTAATTATTTGTGTATATATGTAAAGTTCAAGTGGCATTTCTTGAGGATTAAACAAAAAAAGAGTCCCTTGGTCTTATACGAGGTGTCCGAAGTTTCAGCGCAAGGACCCTTAAATAGTAACCAAGGAGGACTCAAAATTAATTATACTAAAATTACAAAATCTCGAAAATCTCACAAGAAACTCTCTTATCTATAATGTTATCCAAAAACAAACATGTCGCACATGCTCAAGATGATTGAGGGTTAGACTTAGGAAAGCGATTAGTCTTTTATAATCAAATTCATTGTTTAAAAGCTTTCATCGATTGTGCAAAGCATCACCAAGAAAAAACACGTGATTATTGGAAGAGTCTTGCTAATGACCTAAAACAAAAGTGTATGACTTTGCGGTTGGTAAACTCATGCGCTTCAAGAAAAATATAGAACTTGGTGTCAATTTTTCTAATGAAAAATGATACGAGAGATGCAAATATGACCGCCCAGGTAATCAAAGATGCTAGATCGGTTCCCAATCTCTTACATAGCGCTCTCAGCTTACTGTACAATTAATGTTCACTGTACATTCAAAATATAAACCAAAGCTACTTTCCGAAGTTTTTCGATGCATTTAGGAAAATAAGGATATTATATTCTTTATAGAAGCTTTACCAAAGATAATATTTAGGGTAATTTGTTCATTCTTTGAAAACTCTATGAGGACATTTCAAATTTATAACTGGTCACCTTATATAAATGTACACTCAATATGATTTCACGAAAACCATGAAGGTTACATACAAATAATGACGGGTTCATTTCTTAATTTAAACACTTTTCGCAGGTAAATAATTTGCAAAACTCCATGCTTTGAGTAATTGTTTTTTTATGATTAACTACATAAAGACGTTGATCTTGTGTCCTTTAGTATTTATCAGTTTTCACGACGATTAATTGCGATTAATCTATATTTATACCAAAGGCTTATCCTTATTTTGGTTACAAAAATTCATACAAAATCACATTACTACGATGCTTATCATCTCTTTAAAAATCTTCGATTCAAGCACATTGCTACTACATCATATTTATAAGCAGATATCTATTTCGTATCCCACTCCTCCTAAGACCAGAATCATTTCAAACACTTCTTATTCTAATGTTAAACTTTCTAGACCCTTGTGTGAAAGAAAGAATAGAATAAAATATAATTAATTCTCTACATTTCTTGAGGTAGAATTTCCCCTTAAGTTAGGTTTAAAATAAACAAAACTTCTACTCCTATGTAAATATATTCTTTCTCGTTCACAGAGTGTTTAACTATTACAATCACCCTATATATTAATTCAATAATCCTTAAAACTAACATTTTACCTTCTTCACCAATTGCACATGGGATTTATAAAAAGTCTATCATTCTTTTTGGTGAAAATTCTTGTTATTTAGTGGCAAATACTATGTGAGAGATGGTACATTTCAAACACTGTATTCAAACGTTTTTTACAATTGTGGTATTCAATAGAAATAATCTCAATAACAAAGTGCCTGTTTTAATACCCTTAAATCATTTGAAACCATCAGGTTATAAAAAAATCCATGCCCCTAAACAGAGCATGAATTCATAATATTACTTTTTTCAGTTTAATGTATTTGAGATGTTAATAACGATAGCGCTTAGTATGGACATTGCTGCTATACCAATCACAATGTAATCAAGTACCCTTTTGGTTTGTTCTTTTAAGAAAAATAACATAAACGCTTCACCTCTTATCAGATATTAAGTGTATTATATCATATTATCAGAATTTTTAAAATATTTATTTATTCTTCTTTTGTGTTACCTTCCCCTAATAGCATTGTCGTTAGTTGCTCATTACTTAGCTGATGAATGTTTTCTCGTATCTGAATTGTTCTCATTTCTACTTGTTTTATCTTATCTTGTTGGTCCTCTATTTCTATTTGCATGTCATTGAGGGAAAGTTTTAACTCTTCACTTTGAACCTCTAGTTGTTCTATCGTATCATCTATGTCAGAGAACTTATCAGAAAGTGTAACCTGTTCTGCCGTTTCCATAGCATCTTTTATAATCTTCTCAACATTTGGTGGGTCTTTTTTGTCTGGACCTTTAAATATATTCTTCAAGGTCCACTTTGTTTCTTGTCCTCCACCAGCTGTTGTCTGCCTTAATGATTGGTCTAATACTTTATAATATTTTTCTTCAACAACAGAATGTTCTTTTTTTACTTTTAGTATCTCTATTCGATTATCTATAGTATCTTTTTCTCGAACAACCTCTCTGTATGCTCCTTGTAACTCTAACAACCTTCTTTTCTCTTCACTTATAATCTGACTCATATTCTGAATTAACATCATTTGTTTCAATTGGGCAAATTCCTTTTCTATTTGTGAAGATGCTCCAGTTTGCAACTCATCCTGAGTGCTGTCATGCGTTCTTGTAGCTCTTTGGAACTCACCACTACTTTGCAATGGTTTAATGCCACAAAAATATGCAATATCAGCTGTAGTTTTATTAGCTTTTTCTACTAAAAGTAAAATCATGTGTAATTTGAAAACACTCTTATAGTTTAATCTGTAATATTTTCCGAATTTTTCAGGTGCAATATAATCCAATAATTCCGTTCTAAAATAATTCCTTAAGGTACTGTCTTTTCTTCCAATTATCTCGCCTGCTTCAACAGTACTGTATGTAGTGTCTGGATGCATGTCCAATATTCGGTCTGTATATATTTCTTCTTCAAGTTTATTTATCCGAATCTCTTTCCGAACTGGGTCTTGTTCAAATTCTTCTTCTAAAATGTCTTTTATATCCACTACGTCACCCCCGGGACAACTGCGTATTTCTACAATTTCTTTCAATATACCCTTATAAGTTTAAATATTCAAGTACAAACAGACCGCTACGGCAAGATAAACGTAATATAGCTATAGCGTTATTGATTTTTGCGTAGCTGATTGAAGTCATTACATAGCTATCCTACCCATTTAAATACACTCAATTACAATCAAGTGTTACTATAGTTTGTAATATCGTTTCATAGCGTTAAAGCTATGATTCGTTTTAAACGCCGCAGCGCTTTGATATGACGTGCGGACTGTAGCTATACGATGCGTAGCGCTCTTCGGACGCACCGTAGCGGTAGCGAAAGAAAATAAGTGCTGTAGCGCCAAGGACGTTCCGCAGCGGTAGAACCTTTATATAGATTATTTGTTTATAGTTTAGGGTTTGCTCATATGTGTATGAAGGATAATTGTGATGAGTGGAAGGGGAGTCTATCTGTAAGAATGCATAAAAAAGCTCGAAGAATTATTCTTCGAGCTTTTTCTTATTTATAAATCATTTATTGGGTCATATCCATCATCAGATGACGATTTCACTTTAGACTTTGAATCTGTATCCTCACTTAGCAATGAGTCTAAATCATCTAAATCTAATTCTTCTTTCTTTTTCCTTTTAAATGTTTGAAGAGAGGCAAGAACATCATCGCTGTCGCTTTTTTCTTCTTGAAGTTCTGTGAGGCGATTATTCTCTTCAACTAATTCATTAATACGTGCTGGTAACTGAAGACCTGCAAATACCGTATAAAAATGTACACCCCGGGCTTTTTCATCAACGTAAGTCGCAATTGGTTTTTCACCAGCTAGTGGTGCTTTAGAATCAATCAACGTTTCTACTGTATCTGTAAAACCAAGGGTGAACAGTCTTTGTGCAGTTCCTCGGTTTGCAATAATACTTGTAGCAGCTCGTTGAGTGTTATCTAATTTATATCCATCTGACAGGATGCCAGTCTCAATGGAATCATCAAGTGCAGAAAGGTAAGTAGATTGATTTTCCAAGTCGATATCTCTATCATCAATTGAAAATTTCGATAGAGAAAGAATACCTGGAGTTTTAAGTAAATTCTCAAATTCACTTGAATCAAAATGAGAATCTCCATAAGGTTTAAAACTTGCCGTTACCACATTTAATTCATGTAATGTATCTGCAATGAAGTCATTACTAAACTCAAGATATTCAGATAAGGAAGCATTAGGGTTTTGCGTACTGAATCGTTTATATAGTTTTTGATTATCAACCAAAATAATTGAACCTAAACTTTGCATGACTTTAGAGATTTTTTGAAGTCGCTCTAATGCATTGCTTATAACAGTTGCTCCTTCTTTGTCTCGTGGTAAAGTCAAAATTAATCCAAATCTTTTCTTAAATCCATTGTTATGAAGTGTTTTTATAGCTTCAATGACACTTCCAGTGCCAGTTCCGCCACCAAGTCCGGCAACTATCCAAACAAAATCACGGTCCATAAATTGTTTTTTTATTGAATCGATTATACTACCTTGTCCATCTACAAAAGCTTGTTCGCCAACATCAATATCTCTACCAGCACCTTTGCCCGTTCCAATTAGTAATTTTGAAATAGTAGGAGTTTTGAAACTAATTTTCTCAAAGTCCATAGCATTGGTATTTACAAGTAAAGCGTTATAAGGGAAGTGACCATTTCGAACGTTTGTTTTAACGTTAGCACATGCTGCGGCAATGGAACATCCACCCATACCCAGTCCCAAATATCCAAATTTAAGTGAAATTTTAATATCATCCCGCTCCAACAAATTCTGTTGTGTAAGTGTTGATGCCATAATTATCGTCTCCTTTATTATTTATTTTTTTGTCTCGCTATGTAAGAAGCTAGTTCTTGATAAAAAGGGGAAAGGCTATATAAACGGCCACGACCCATTTCTTTTATATTCACTAATCCAACTGCATCAAGTCTAGCTGTATAAATATCTAAGGTGTATCGAGAGGGTATTAAATCCTTATCCGTTTTTACTTTTTCCTTATAGAGTTGATTAACGTTGTGCCATAACTGTTCCTTTAGAAGTGGACCTTCCTTAAGTGCGATAAGGATATAGATTCCATCTCCTAATCTCTCATATATCAACTGAAGTACTTCATCCTTAGTCAAGCTTGTACCTCCCTTCAATTAGTCCATGAATAAGTCATGACATTACCATGATTAATTCATGGTAACACCTTGAATAAATTTAAGTAACCTAAGAATATCACTAGTAAATGTATCCAGTCAAGCCATAGTTTAATAACTTTTGAGATTGTATTTTCCCTTTATAAATAAGGCTTTTATATACCATGAATAACACATTGAATAATTCATGGTATTATCCATGGTATTATTCAAGGAGTTATTCCATGAATTAAAAATTAGACCTATACATGTCTTAATATTCCCTATTTTCCCTCTTAGGTTTCTCTTCGCTCCTGAAAACTTAAGCCAACTTTAGACATATTAAGTATCTGGATATCCACTTATAAGTGAACTCTCCAATAAGTGTCCCATTAGCATGACACCTGGTAAGTTTATTGATTTAGTCTATCTAACTAATATTTTGTAATTACGTTAACGATCTAAGTTTATTAAGAAAGTTTTTCTCAACCTATCAAATAGTTAAAGAGAAAACTGAAAAATAGATATACAGACAATATCCAACAAATTGCGAATTTAGTTAGGGGAATCCTAGAAGTTAGAGTAACTCCATTAGCATTTCTATAAATACCTCTCTCTTCAGGACAGATACCTCTTCTCATTACAATACATCTAGGTCACTTGGTAAGAAAGTTACTTGGTAATGGGGAGGAGGGGAATTCTTAATGTTTCACTGTGTCTTTTCCAGCTGTCTTATAAATACGTTTAATGACAAATTTTTCAATCCCATATTTAACAACTCATATTTAACAATAAAAAAGCTCATAGTTGTTAAACATGAGTTGTTATATGGACATAACAAGTTAAAGGGGAGTGTAGAAAGGCGTTGTGTCACTTAAAGAACCTTGACTATAATACCCTGACTAATATATATTTCTTATATATCTCACTTGAATGAAGAGGAAAATGATGAATTCTATTTTGTACCTTTATGGGAGTTCTATTTTTAACTCTCTTTGGACAATTGACAGCATTATTTGATACACTTTGTTCAACTAAAATTACATAAAAACAGGGTAGCCCCCTTAATGAATTGGAGTAGGAAAAAGCCTAGCTTCGTTTATTAAGGTGGGCTATTTTTTATGGAGAAAGGAGTTGTGAATTTTGAACGTAGATTCAAAGAAAAAGAGGTATAAATTTGGTCCTAATAACCAAGGTGCAATGCTTTCTAACAATGACCTGAAGCTTTTGCAGTTTTTAGCTAACCAAAGACTACTAACAGTTAACCAGTTGTACAAAGTATATAAAGACAAGATAACAATTAATTCTTTTCGAGTGAAACTGTATCGCTGGGGAATGAAAGAACTGATTGTTCCGCACCAATATTCACTTGGGCAAGATGGCTTTTATTTTAACTATTTCCGTATTGGATATCGAGCAGTAGAAATTTTAATAAGAGAAGGGATGTTGCCAAACAGTTGGGAAGGGTTTCAAATTAAAAAGATTTCTAATGTCAAAAATGTTGATCACTTCTTGGCCACACAAGAATTAGTGGTCAATACAATACATGCTCTTGAAGAAAAGGAGAAAAACCTAGAATCCTTACACCCATATGAAAATCCCTATCTGGATAATGAAGAGATAGAACCAAGTAAAATAATTATTCCCGATTGGATATTAAGAGTGGAGAACCGATATCTAAATATTGAATTAGATACAGGAGAAGAGCCTACAAAGGAAATCTTTGAAAAAGTGGAACGCTATGCAAAACTATGTAAACAAAATTCCCACCAAGAACATGTTGTTTTAATTGCTATCCTCGATGGAAGCTTTAAAACAAGAAAAGCATATTCCGAGGATCGTTCAAGAAGAATTGGAAATCTTAAAAAAATGTTTATGTCCTATAAGGATTTATCCCTTTCTAACTTTTCCATCTATATCCTTCCATTATCAAGGGCTGTTCGGACAGCAGAAAGAGTATTGTTAGGATTAAAGCCATATGCAGCTAACATTTATCAAACAGAATTGGATACTATTGAACTGGCAGTATTTAAAAATCCTAAATTTAGATATAAGTATAAAGAGATTGAAAGTACGGAAGTATACCTTCCTGATGTTCCGAAAGAAATGTATGCAGACAAAGCAATCAAAATCACTCACAAAAAAGGGTCTTATGATGAAATGCTTTTACTTGTTCTTCTGGATGAAGGGAATGTTAAAGAACTAGATAGGTTACACTATTTATCTTCCATGGTAAATGAGGGGAGAATGAAACAAACGATACACAAAATTATTGCATTTTACTCAAGGAGAGATGAAAAGATATATGATGTGCTAGCAAATCATTACCGTAATGTTTTAATTGGTGATAATGAATCGTGGATGAGAACAGGCTATGATGAAACTCCTAAATTCAGCCGAACTGTGTCCCCGTTTAAGATGGAGGTGACTGAGTATGATAAAGAAACTAATGTCATCACATAGATTACCATTTATTATTGCGGTTACTTTGCTAATCCTTTCCTTATGGTTATCGATGAGGGCTGTGACAAATTATATTTTGTTAATGGTTGGCCAATTCTTAGAGTATATTCCTGTATTCGTTCTCTTTGGTAGTTCAATAGCTCCATCTATACTTGGACTTATAGCCACATCAACCATTTCCATTGTAACTTGGTTGATGTCAACCAAAATCAAAGAGTTTCAAGGACTCAAATGGCGTATCTTTATATTCTCTCAAATGATTGTTGGTATCGTGTTCTACTATACGTGGTTTATAACAGCTCCGGTTTACAATGTAATTGTTCCTTACTTGTTAGAGAGAATTCATGAGTTGGAAATTGTAAACGTATGGCATGGGGTATTGGTAGGAGACACAACGAATCTCCTTATTTTACTTGTATTTATACCAGGAATCATTATGGCTCTGTTACTTATTTGGTTAGCGGGACAATACGCTCTCCATCGTGACGACTTACGCGAAGCCTTTGAAGAATTTGAATATAACTCAAGATTTCTTCAGTCCTTTTTTAGCAAAGGAGAAGAAGAAAAGTGGCCTGATGTTGTGCTAGGTCCTGACTCAGAGACGCAAGAACTTATCATTCAACCAGGAAAAGACAGAACACTTAATAATATAATTATAGGTTCCATTGGTACTGGTAAAACAGCTGCTCTCGTGTTGCCCATTTTAAATCAAGACCTACATTGGATGTCTCGATTTATTAATCAATTTAGAAACGTATACCAACGAGACGACTATCACACTGAGGAAATTAAGGGAATGTACTTAAATGGAATATCGGTCATAGAGCCTTCTAATGATTTATGTCAAAAGACCTTTCAATTAGTTAAAGCTCACAATATACCTGAAGACTCTGTTTTTTATATAGACCCTACAAATCCAAACACCCCTAATATTAATCCGATGCAAGGTCCAGTAGACCAAGTAGCTGAAGCGTTTGCGATGGTAATTGAAGGACTTGGGGAAGGTGGAGATGGGGGGAACTTTTTCTTCCAGCAATCAGAGCGTAACCACTTAAAACATTATATATATCTTTTGAAATTGCATGAACCTGATAAGGAAGTTACCTTTGATATGCTACTCGATATGTACAACAGTTCTCAACTAGTACGAACCATGCACGTTAAGTTAAAAGACACGTTTCCAGACAACTATAACGATATTGAAGATAGAGACCAACGCAACCATTGGCAAATTGTTAAGCAGATTGATTCTTGGTTTGATAATAATCTTTTACCTAAAACATCTAGAAATGGTGAAAATGAAAAGGTTACTCATGGAGTTTATCGTGGTCAAGATGTATATTATGATGCAAAAGCAGAGTATGTACAAGGTTTACGTAACATCCTAAATGACATTGGTGCCAACAAGTTAATCCGTCGTGTTCTATTTGGGGAATCAAAGTTTAACTTTGATAAGCACTTGGAATTTGGTGGTGTGCTTTTAGTAAATACTGCTAAGGGAGAATTATCAGGATTATCTAATGTTCTTGGAAAGTTAATCCTTCTTAGTTTACAAAATGCTGTATTCCGAAGAGAACCAAATACGAGTAATTTCCACCATATCCTCGTGGATGAGTTTCCTGATTACGTATATCGGCCATTTAAAGAGTTTCCCGCTCAATCACGTAAATATAAGACTATCGTTACCGTTGTAGCCCAAACTGTTACACAGCTTGCAGATAAATATGGAGAAACCTACATGCACACCTTACTAGGAACGCTAAGACATAAAATGGTTTACGGGGATATTCCTGATTATGATGCTCAGTTATTCTCTAATATTTTTGGTGAAGAAGAACGTTTTGAAGAAACACAAGGTGAACAAACCGTATCTCCTCTTCAAGAAATGCCAATGACTCGAGCGGGGAGTCAATATGCTAAAACCAAAGAAGCCATTCTCACACCAAGTGATATTATCTTTCAGAAGGAGTTTCAAGCTGCCGTTAAGATTGTTAAACACAACCGTCCTATTCCAGTAAGACAAATAGATGCTAACTTTGTACCAAAAGAAGAGTTTAAAGAAGCTGTTGTTTTAGTTGACACTGAGGCGGGACAAATTTGGCTTGACGAGAAAGAAAAGTTCTTAGAATTCGATATTCTTGCGAACGAATCAATTGAAGATGAAGAATTACTGGAACAACAAGAAATAGCAACCATATCTGAAGACAGCGAGAATGTTGTTGAGACTCCTGAGGTGGATGAAGAAATCACTCTTGCTACTCACCCAGGACAACCTATTCATGTGAATGAGCCTAAACCACAGAGACGATTAAGAAAACCTCCTTTAGTAGATAACGTTGAGGAAATCTTATCATCTGCCGTCAATCCGGAGTTGGCTAGTACACAAGAAACTGACATTCCCTTGATAGAACCAGAAAAGAAAGGGATAGAAACTCCTCAAAACATAGAAGATACAACACACTTGTCAACTAACCATGAAAAAGAAGAACAACAAAAACCTGAAGTTATAGTTGATGAATATGACCCGCTTGCTGATATTTTTGGTGATTCTTCCAATGTTGAACCAAAAGTGAGCAAGTTATCTGAAAAAGAAGAGGAACTCATAAAAACGTTACAAAAAGAAGTGAATCAAGTTAAGAAGGAATCACATAGTGACGAAAAGACTAATGACCAAAATGACTTAAACTTCCTTTTTACTGATTATGAAGATGAAAAGTAGGTTGAACTACTCACCACTTATCAATTCTAATAGCTAATTAAAGTGGGAGATTCCTAAGAACACCAGCGTAATCGCTAGTTATGAGTTAGGCTATCCCCGTCGCACCGACGGTTAGAAGTCTTATCGCTTCATTTTTAAGATTTAATCCTGCATTACGGTCTCTTTGGTGGTGGGCTCCGCACTTGCAAGTCCACTCACGCAAACCTGGGTCTTTAACGTCTTTGTTTTTATAACCACAACTCGAGCATAGTTGAGAGCTAGGAAAGGTTTTACTTACTTCCACTACTGCTTTACCGTACCATTCAGCCTTGTATTTTAGCATGACTTTGAACTGATGCCAAGATACATCAGCAATGGCTTGAGCTGTTTTCTTATTTTTCATTAAGTTCGATACTTGTAAATTCTCAATCCCTATAACATCGTGGTTTTTGATGATATCGGAAGAGGTCTTATGCAAGAAATCTGTACGTTTGTTTTCAATTTTCTCATGAATGCGAGCTACTTTAATTCGTTGTTTATTCCAGTTGCTAGAGCCGAACACTCGTCTTGAAAGTACCTGTTGAGCCTTTACTAATTTTTGCTCTAACTCCTTATAATAACGGTTGTTTTTGTATTTGGTTCCATCTGCAAGAATTGCGAAGTCTTTTAGGCCTAAATCAACGCCGGTACTAGAGTTTGTCTTTGGTAAAGGCATGACCTCTGTTTCAGTTACGATAGCTACAAAGTACCTTCCACTTGGTTTACGTCGGATAGTGGCATTGATAATTCTTCCTTCTACTTCACGACTTTTGGCAAACCGAACAAGACCAAGTTTGGGGAGCTTGATGTATTTTTCGTGAACAGCGATATTTCCGTTGGTTTGCTTCGTGGTATAGGTGTGTACCTTGTTCTTTTTACTTTTAAATTTAGGTGCATTATTTTGCTTCTTGTAGTAACGTTGGTACGAATCTGCTAAGTTCTCAACGGACTTTTGAAGGGAGATGCTATCTACTTCTTTTAAAAATGCATAATGTTCTTTTAACTGGCGAACGGCTTTAATAGAGTCATATTTATTGAAAAACTCACTTTTCCAATTGTTTGACGGAAGTTGGCCGTTTTGCGTCATATTTTCAACGATATACCAATAAGCTTCTTTTTCCTTTTGTTTACTGAGGAAAAAATTGAACACGAACCTGGAACAACCAATCGTTTTATTAATTAGTTCGATTTGTCTTGGATTAGGAAAGATACGAAACTTAAAAGACTTTTTTACTAACATAGAAAAACCTCACTTATTAGGAACGTACGTTCTTATTATACCATTTAATGAACGTTTTGGATACTGGCAACCACCATTCATATCTTCCTTATTGCTAAAATATAAACAAACAATCCTTGAAGAGGTCGTCTTATGTGTAATGATAAAAGTTTTATTTGTAAACTTGTCAATTCTATAAATCTATTGTATGATTTTAAATAACATTTGAGTAAAGTAAAAATTATATATTTATTGGGACGCCCCAAAAATCGCAGTAGTACCAGTTATGGTCTATTGTGCATTTTTGGGGCGTTTTTGTCTTTACTCTTTTAAAAAGCAAGTAAATATTTTGTTGTAGGAGGGTTATTCATGGCAGAAGTATTAGATCAATCTTGGAAAAATCAAACGGAACTTGAGACGTTAGCATCAATTAAACGAAACAACGAAATCACAAAAGGTGTTGTTCGTTCTGTCGCAATCCGAAAAATGCCTGTAGAAATTAACGGAAGAATGGAAACGAAAGAAGTTGAAGTAGCCATTTTCATGCTAGAAGGCGGCATTAAAGCATACTGCCCCGCTCACGAATTTTCTGCAAGGGAGTTTCGTTCATTAACTGGTTTTGTAGGAACCATCCAAGAATTCACAATTGAACAAATTGACCTTGATAATCGTATAGCTATAGTAAGTGTTAAAAATGCCGATGCTCAGAAGAATGAATTCTTTTGGGACGAGCTAAATTATTTAGACAAAAAAGGAGAACTCCAAGACAAAGTATATGAAGGTGTTATCTCAGGTTTTAATCCTGAATCGGAACGTATCTTTGTTCGTATTAATGGTGTAGACTGCTTTATGTTGAAATACGACTGGGATCATGGTCGTATCCGTGATATTTCTTCCCAGATTGAACGTGGTACAAAGGTAAGTGTAAAAGTATTGCGTATTGATGCTGAACGCAAATTGGTACAAGTTAGTCGAAAGGATGCTACCGAAGACCCTTTTGATATACTCGATCAACTAAAAGATATGGAAGCAGTTGCTGGAAAGGTAAGTGAGGTTCATCCTATTCACGGCATCTTCATTCAATTGGATGTTGGACTCGAAGTTAAAGGGATGAAACCACGGTCACTAGAAGAACCAGTTGTTGGTGATATAGTGAGTTGTAAAGTAAGAACCATTGATAAAGAGAAGCGTCACTGTAAAGTTGTCATTATTGGGTATCCACGTGGAAAGCAAAAGAGAAAAGACTTAGGTTCGTTTCTATTTGAACAATGAGTAAAGTAGAAGTCACTACCGATGATGTACTAGAGTATCCGTACTACTACACAAAAAAAGGAGAGGTCCCAATTTGGGATCACCCTCTCCTAGTCGGTTATAAAAAGCTACCACAAAATTATTATCCATATGTCACAATTGAATCAGTGTTATCTCTTTATCTACGCAGAAAGATTGACGATGACGATATTCTTGTTCTTAAAGTATTAGGTGATGCTGTTTGCTGCAATGAAGATCAACTTCGTCGTTACTTAGCGGGGAAAATGTCGCGGTCTGAAGTATCAAAACGGCTTGAAAAGTTTAGAAGATATGGTCTCGTAGAAAGATGGAAAGTTCGTATCAAATCAGATGAAAATGATGAAGTTAAACCACCCGCTCCCTTTGTATTAGGAATAGCTGGATTTAAGTTATTAAAACATTATTATAATAAAGACTTCTTTATGGACCCTAATCGCTGGGACACATTAGGGGTTGGAGCTATCCAACGCTATGTAGCGGTCAACGAACTTCGATGTCGTTTGATTGAGGGCAAGGTCGCTAGAAAGTGGAAATGGAATGCCTTGATTGGTTCTGATAAACGAATTAAAAAACCTTTAGGAGTTGCAGAAATAGAATCTCCAAGAGGAAAACTTAACTTCTTTATTGAAAGAGCACAAATGAGTCAAGACTTTGTTGGATTTTTAAAAGACAAATTGTTCAGTTGGCGAAAGGTATATGAAAAGTACGGATACTTACCAGTGACGGACTTTCAAAACAACAATCCTACCGTCATCATTTTGTTTGTCTCCACTCTCTCAGTTGCACAGAAAATACACTCTGAGTTGTTGTTGGATACTTATCCGTTCAATTTATGGGTTTGTGTAGAAGAAGATATGTTAGAAAAAGGTATAACGTCTGCTTTTTATAGACCATCAGAGGATAAATTAATTCGGATGAAGGGTGATTTTCTTGATCAAAACAACGAATCATAGCGAGGGAAAGACGAATGAATTATACAAATGATAAAACAATCCAACCAACTACTACTCCTATCTCATTTAAACCCCTAGAAGAGTTGTGGAATCATGATTTGTACACCTTTCAACATTCATTACGAGTTGCTGAGTTGCTACACAAATTTGCAAAGTACCTTAGTTACAGTGATACCACCATACATTTGTTGTATGAACTTGGTGCCAAACATGACGTTGGAAAAATCATCATTCCAACGTCTATCTTAAATAAAACAGACGCTCTTCAACACTTTGAAAAACAAAAGATTTTCATGCATACCATTTTTGGAAGAGAAATACTGAAGCATTACCATACAGACGAAGTTTTCTTGGATTCAGTCCTGTACCACCACGAAAATGAAGATGGTTCTGGTTACCCTCATGGTATATCGGGTAGTAATATTCCCATGTACGCTAAGATGTTGCGAGTAGTGGATAGTTATGACGCGATGACGAACAATCGTAGTTATCAAAATGCGTTTCCTCCAGAAGTCGCATTAGAAGAACTTAGAAGCTTAAGCGGGAAATGGTATGACCCGGAAGTTGTTGATAACTTTATAAAAATGATGAAGCTACTTGAGGAATCAAAAGAAGAATCTAAAACAATCTTACGGTATTAGAGAGTTAGGAGATTGTCTATACAACTTTTTCCAAATAGTTGACGCTTAAAATGATTAATGATACTATATGTTTACCATCCTTTCTTAAAGTTTTATAACTTTTGAGAAAGATTCCTAGTGCCAACTATTCAATAGTTAGCACTAGGAACATATCAATATTCCGGGAAGGACCCGAAAAAATCATGAGATGTTACTACTCTATTAGTAATATTCTTAATCGTGATTTTTTCGGGTTCTTTTTGTGTTTCAAGGAGTGAAAGGCAGAAATGAAAAAAGTCTTATTGGCGATAGGGAGTGGCGATTATAGTAAAATACTCCGCAGGCGTTTTGATATGCACCTTGATTCATTTGAAGTCTCCGAGCAAGAAGTCATGCACCGCCGCTATCTTTACGAAATATTAGATTTAGAAAAACCCGATATTTTAATACTGCATGATTATTATCTCGCAAGTGACTTAAGTTCAAAAGCCGAAAAAGAACAGGAATGGATATCCTTTATACAAACCATACGTGAACAGTATGACGATGCGGTTCGTGTAGTATTCCTTTGCGAAAGAGAAAAAGGAGACCCCTTTTTAGCAAGCCTTGTTCATAATCACGTATTGGACATTTTTTACAGTAATGCTATAGATATGACTCAAATGATTGACCAGCTTAAAGATAAACCAAGATTTTCAAGAGTTTCTAAATTAACTACAACAGGTAACCTTTCTTCAGTAAGTAGTATTGAACGTCTTGAAGAAAATGAAAGAGAGATTCCTCAAGATACACAGGAAGAAAAAGAAGTAGTTTCATTAGAAGATGCAAAACAAAAGGCACCGAAAAAAGAGTCAAGCACTCAAACTAGTGAACAAACTCCACCAAAAGAGAAAAAGGAAAAGCCTGAAAAAAAACCAAGACCAATTATAAAAAAAGTTGTAGAGAAGAAAGTAAATATCGTTAATAAGCAAGTCATCAAGAGAGATTATCATATTGAAATTACTAATCAAGTTGAAAGGGTAGTTGGAGTTCCACTTGAGAAAAAATTAGTTTTAGTGGGTAGTCCCTTTCCAAGGAGCGGAAGTACTTTCGTATCCCATTTGTTGGCCAGAGAATTAGCGAAGATAGGCGTGACTGTGACATATATTGAAAGTCCATATTCTACCGCTTATTCATACGACCGTTTTGGGGGACATAATGACATTCCAAATTACCGAAGCAAGTTTTATCAATTTACAAAAGAAATTGACCCTAAGTTAAAAAGTACTTTTGATTGGACTTATTCTGATGTAAATCTCATTGTTAAACACCCTGACAATGAACCCATTTATGATCTTAATGAAATCCCTTTTGATGTCTATATAAAGATATTACTTGCTCAGCAATCAATAGTAACGATAGTGGATGTTGGAACAGACTGGCACCAAGAAATATACCGAGACCTTTACGACATTGCTACTCATGCATACTTTATTGTTGAACCTGATATAAGTAACATTCAGTACCTGGAAGACCCTGATAATATACACACTTCCTTTTTTAGAGAAGTGCTAAGTCATCAAAAGAGTTCTTTAATTGGTAATCGGTTTGACAATGAGTTATTAGAGAATGAATTGCTTGCGGATTTATACAAAGAAACCATTACAACTTGTATTCCCCATTTTTCATCAGTTGATGTCTTTACAAGTCATCACAGTGCTTCATTCTTAAATGATTTAAAAAAACCAAACCCAATGATTTATGATTCTCTGTTACCAATCATAAAAGACTTACTGCCTCCTGAATATCTTAAAAAACAAAAAGGTGGCTTATTCTCAGGCTTATTTAGCAAAAAAGTAAACATACGTAAAACTTAGGAGGAAGACCATGAAACCACGAACAAAGATTTTCTTAGGTGTATTCACCTCACTACTAGTGATAACATTTATCCCTATTTATGACTTCTTTATAAAAAATAAAATTGATAGTGTAGAGGTCGTCGTTGTTAAAGCAGGGAGCGAAATCCTTCCCACTGAAGCGATTACTGAATCAAACTTGTCCATTGAACGCCGGAGAAGACAGGACTTAATCTCTGAGGTCGTTCTTGCATCGGATATCAGAGATATTTTGGGTTATGATGCAGCTCAACTACTTGTTAGTAATAGCATGATTTCAAGAAAAATGGTGGACTTTGATAACCTTGTTCCAGATGAGAGTGAGGGAGAATCGATTCGTCCTATTATCAGTGACATGATTTATGCCATGCCAGGCTCTCTTAGGAGGAAAGACCATATTGACATTTACACCATAAGTAGCGCTCGGCTAGAAGAACAAAACAAGTCAGAAAACAAAGCTTCGTCTATAAAAGAAGAGGATGTAAAACTAGGTGTACTCGGCCAACCCATCTTAACTTCAGTAAGAGTCGTTTATGTGAAAGATTCAGGGAATAAAGAAGTTACTAGCGCAGATGAAGTAAGGACAAGTGAAGATGAAAGACTGAATGCGACAGGCAATATTTCGGACTTAGAACTTATTTTAAACGAAGAGGACTTCCAGCGTTTAATGGATGCTGTTATCGGAAACGAGATGAAACTTTACATTACATACAACTAATTCTGTCGTAAGAGAAAGAAGAGGGATTACATGATAATCGGTGTTTTAAGTAATAAAAGCGCATATAAAGAGTTGTTTCAAAAAAATGATTTTGTTGATGTCGCTTTACTATTTGATAGTTTGAAAAATAACAACCTAAATCCTAACGAAATTGAAATATTGTTGGTTGATGGACAAATATTCCCTAATGACAATCTATCGGAAATAAGGGATGCGTTTCCTACTTCAAAAGTATTTTATAAACTTCACCAAATTCCTAGTGACGTCATCACACGTAATATAGAACGTATATGTTCCGCTCATAAAATCACACCAATAAATGCGTATTATACGGTGGAACAAGCTGTTAGTGACGTATTGACTGTCATTGGGAAACAAAACGGGTACGGTACCCACCAAATTGTTAGTTTTTTTGGAACTCATGGTGGTTCAGGTGTTAGTACAACGGTTTTTAGTATAGCAAAATCTATAGCTGAAAGGGTTAATGAGAAGGTACTCGTCCTCAGTTTAAATGCCTGGGACCCAGCTGATTATTTTTATCAGTACAAAGGTAAACATTTAAATGACATTAAAGTTGACCTTAAAACAAAAAGTCTGACCCCTTCCAAACTTGGCGAATCCGTTTATCAATATAAGAATTTTTATCACTTAGCGGGGAATCGGGATATAAAATTACAGCGTTTTTTTAAAACAGATGAAATTAATCATTTACTTGAAGTAGCAAAAGAAATGTTTGATGTGATTCTGATAGATGGTGGAACACATTTCGATACAGCCATAGCAACTCAAGCCTATGTATCTAGTAGTCTCCGGTTTGTCGTTACCACACAAGATGAAAAAGGGTATAGAGGCTATTTCCCTCACGTTTTTCAACAACTCATTGAACCATCGGGAGGGAAACGTTCTGATTTTATGTTAATCATTAATCGGTTCCAACCGAATATGTCTCTTATTGGTGAAAAAGACTTAGAACTCGAATTAGAAATGTCGAGAGTTACTACAATTCCTGATGTTGATGTTCTTGGTGCTGTGTCCATACATCAAAAAAACCTACTATATGATATGGCTGATGGGTATTACAAGAAAAACATTGACCTTGTTGCAAATCTAATTATTACGGAAGCTAGGTTGAAAGAGAAGGCACCATCTTTCAATGAAAATACTAAAACCAAGAGTTTCTTTAAATCCCTATTTACTAAAGAAGGAGTTGAGTAACGATGTCCGCTGTATTAGATAAAGCCATTGAAGATATCGAATCTCAACTCGGACTTAAAGAGGAACCCTTTGACCCTTCAAAATGGCTTTCGGAGACTATTGCTGAAAATGGACTTGAACAAAATACGGTTACTACTTTTGAACGAAAAAAATCCTTCACACATATTTGTAAAACGGTCCGAGAAGTTCTCGATAAGAATGTAGATATTGAAGATAGTCAGAGTTCGTCAGGGAAAGCAGGGGACCAGTGGTTAAACCTTGTATATAGAGCCGTTATCGGTGATGAACAAGCTATGGCATATATCATATCAAAGATTACTGAAGTTCTTCGAAATCAAAACATAACTTCTACCGACTATCCCACCTTTTATGACAGTTTAGGAGAAGCCATTTTCCATGAAGTATGGGGAGTTAGCGTTCTTCATAAATGGGACAAGTACCCTAACAGTGAAGCAGCGGTTATCAGAGGTACAGAACTTTGGATGGATATTAAGGGGAAGTTCGTTAAACAGGAAGAAGAGTTTGAGAATAAAGACGTTGTTGAACGAGTAAAACGAGCGTTTGTGAAAAGAACAAAAGATGCCGTTATAAATGAACAAAATCCTGAATTAGAGATTGAAAGAGAAGACGGAAGTAGAATCACAATGATTCAAAAACCAAGAGCAAGAGATAACTATATCATGTTTAGAAGATTTATCGTGAAAGATATCACCTTATATGAACAGGCTAGATTAAAAACGATTCGGGATGTTGATATACCAATCTTTCAAGCACTTTCCAGAACGATGTGTAATATCATTTTTGCTGGACGAGTAAGGTCGGCAAAATCAACATTTATGAAATCGATGTTACGAGAAAGAGACCCCAGTTATGTTATGGCTGTTATGGAAAAACACTTTGAATTGCAACTTAGTGAACAAATGAAAGATAGACTATGTTTTGAAATTCAAGCAAAAGAAGGAGATTTACACAAGGCTGTTCCAAGGTTACTGCGTATGGAGCATGATTTTATCGTCGTTGGTGAAATTCGGTCTTTAGAAACAGAAGGCTACCTGCAAGCATGTGAAAGGGGAGAGCGTGGTGCAGTTTCTACGTATCATTTAACTACTGTGGAACATGTGGCGCCGCAAATTACTCGTCATATTCTAGATGAGTTTCCAAATCGGAACTATGAAAACGAACTAGAACGTGTAGCAAGAAACATCGACATTATTATTACCATGAGTGCTGACAGAGATAGACGTAAAAAACGTGTAATAGGAGTAACTGAAGTATTGTGGGATGAAGAAAACAAAACTTATGGTACTCAAGACTTAATTCGATATAGTCCCATAACAAAAACCTATTATTACTCAGCGAACCTATCAAAGACTTTGTTACATTTAATGGCTGAAGAAAATCTTGAAGAGACTAAAACACTTGTCAGACTGTTAAGGCAACGTGAACAGGAGTCCCCAATGAGTGACTATGACAAAATTGCAGATAATCTACTAATTAAAATATTAGAGGAAGATGTCAATGAATAGTTTACTACATTGGTTTTGGATGAATGGTGTTTTCTTTATCCTATATGGATTACTTGCACTTAGTAGTTTATATACAATAAAAAATATTATTGAGGCTCCCATAAAAGAAAGAATTCACCACTGGAACTATAGGAATCGTTTGAGAAAGATGAGAGCAATTAAAATGGGTACGTCTTATTCATTTAAGAATCCCGCTTTAAAGCATATCTATCTTCTCATTAAAACGACTAGTAAAGAAAATACTGACCAAAACGTATTTTCTTATATAGTTATTACCTTATTTCTATTCGGATTTACGTTTATCACGATTTTTATCAAGTTCTTTGATTTCTTTTTAGCCTTTTTACTTGGAGCTCTTATTGCCATTATTCCATATATGCTTCTTCAAATTAAATTGCGTAAGTTACGGTTTGTTATGGGGGGTGAATTTTTAGCTTTCATTCAGAATTTAACTCAACATTACAATGCAAATCATCATGACATGTACCACGCATTAGTTGAAACGCAAAAAACGATAGAAAGTAAAGAGTTAAGACAATTGTTACTTAAGCTTATTTCCGATCTACAAGTTTCAAAGAATGAGGAAGAACTTAAGATGAGCATTAGTGTATTTGTTTACGCAACTGGTACTAGTTGGGCCAAACGACTAGGTAACATTATTATTAAATCTTATTTGTATAACGAAAATGTACTATCAACACTATTGACACTCACTCGTCAAATTGAAGACACAGAGGAAATGCTAGAGCAAGAAAAATCTAATACTATTGATGCTGTTATGAATGGATATTTAACAGTTCCCATTTTTATATTTTCAATAATTGTTGGGTATTATGTTTCAGCTGCCCAAGATTGGTTTTCTCTTCAATTTGGGAATGATTTAACACTTACCTTATTTATTTTTTGCGTAATCGGCGTGATTTTCTCCGTTTTTATTTCAATGATTTTAAAACGGCCTAAAAATGACATTTAGCAAGGAGAGCATTATGGAACAAGTATTCTTTTTTAAGATACTTCATTATATTATCTACATTATTTCAATTGCTTTAGGGATTGTATCCGGATTATTAGTTTATCAAGGACTTACATCACAAACAGAACGGGTACAAAATAGATTGCGAATCAAGAGGTCACTTGAACAACAAAAAGAAAAGCTAGTGATGAGCGCCACTCAATCTTCAACCGAAGATATTTTAAAGAAAGCTGGATATCCAATTGGTTTAAATGCTTTTCGGTACCATGTTATATTTTTGACGGTTTTTGTGTTATTAGTTGTTAATTATATTTTGTTTCCATTGTTTATATATGGCACCCTCAACGTTTGGGTAGGTCTCTTTATCGTAGCAGCAATGTTACTATTCTTACCAAGTTTCCCGTACTCACTGTTTACTTACATCATGAAAAGAGTAATTGATTTCAAGGATGCAAAGAAAAATGCTGAGGTTTTTATGTTCTATGACCTTTTAATAAATGAATTAGAAATGATGAAAGTAAATCGTATTAACTCTTATAACATCATGTTAAATATAAAGCCTTACTTTCATGTCATAAGTGGTCCTCTAACAAAATTACTTACAACTTGGAATAATGATGAAGGTCCAGAAGTGGCATTGGACCGCTTTGCAAAGGAAATTGGGACAAAAGAAATAAAATCCTTAGTAAGTGTTATTAAAACCCTTGATTCTGTTGATAGAGAAACTGCAATGGAGTCCCTTACAGGAATGAATAACATGTTTATTCGTTCTCAAATAGAAAATTATAGAAGAAGACGTAAAGTTACTACTGATTTAGCTTCCATTCCCATAAAAACAACTCACTTTATCATCGTGTTAAATTTTTTATTAATCGTTGTTGTTATGGTAACTATTATCATGAACGCAAATCGATTCTAACTAGGGGGTGATTGAAGTTAATACGTCATTAGCAACATTTATGAAAATGGCCATCGTAGCCCTTACTATCGGAACATTAATATTTGGTTCTCTATATGCATTGATGGGTGATATATCAGATGACATTGCAGAATACATTTCAGCTGAATAATGTGAGGTTTTCCATCCAATGAATAAATCACTATCAACTTTCATGTTACTTGCAATTACCGCTATTATCCTAAGTAGTTTGTTAATAGGAACTGTTTACCAGGTCCTATTTAATAAAAATATACAGCATGAAGATACATTGCAACAAGTACACCAATTAAATTAAGAAAAGGAGGTTGAAAAACTATGAATCAATCATTAAGTACATTTTTAAAAATTGGAATTACTGCGGTTGCTATTGGAATCTTACTTTTTGGTGTTGGGTTCACTTTAATTACGGGTGAGACGACATTCTATAATACACAGATCACTGGTGTTCAGAATGATTTACCTTAAGTTTTAGTTGGTTTTTTCGTTCCACGGTCTCATAAAAAGTTAAATTGGAGGGTTTTATTCAATATGAATCAATCATTAAGCACTTTCTTAAAAATTGGAATCA
>NZ_MTIY01000006.1 GCF_002019795.1 Bacillus alkalicellulosilyticus
TTTCCGTAATGCTTTACACTAATATAGATATGATTTGAAGCACTACATACTATTGTATGCCAAGTGATTAAATCCATTGTAACAGATAATATATTCAATATTCTTTTAATTAATTGTATAATAGAACTACCGATGTACCTTTGACTTAAATGTGGGATCACTAATTTAGTGGAACCCTACCGTTAGTTTGAGGACATTGGGTTTTTTTATGGTTAAAAGTGATGTAAAATTATGTTGTGCAGTGACCCTTATAGTGATTCCGACTTACTGGAATGGGGCTATAAGTTAGACCTCTAATATTGATGTGAGGCACTCCACTTACACAATAAAACGGCACTGCACCCCAATTTAATAACCAAAATTCATTCCTGTATTTTTTACAGGATTTTTTTATTTATTAGGAGGAATTTTGAGGTTTTATGTCGTAATTTTTATTTTGTTTAAAAGACTATATTGGAGAAAACCAAAAGCAATATAATATTAAGCAGTTGAAACTCTACCGTTGGTTGGAGCTAGGAAACTAGACTCTTGTGTTAAATATGAGATTTAATATCTGGCGATATAATCCTGACATACTACAATGGGCACAAAGCTCTCACGGAAACTTGGATAGTCAGATATGTCATACTGCGACTGGGAGGAGAAATGATGAACACTACCATTACTCCATTTAGTTATGGAAATGACACGCATAACAGCCATAAAGGGCAGCGTAATTTTTATCAGTTTTATGTAGGTATTGATATTGGAGCGAGCTTTCACGTTGCATCCTGTATTCCATTTGATGCATTCTTAGATCCTAAAGGGATTGCTTGGAAAAGGACGAAGACAATGAAATTCAACTCCGATAGTGCTGGAATCGCTGAGTTTTTAAATGCTTTAAGAAGGATTGAAAAACAATTCTGTCTTACCAAAAAAGACTTTTTAATTCTTTTGGAACCAACAGGCGGACACTATTCTTATCTAATACAGCAAGTGTTATTAAATGAGGGTTATGAACTCTTTCAAGTTGAAAATAGAGCCGTTGGTGAGTTCCGTAAAAATAACTTAGGAATCTCTGAAAAAACTGATTCAATGGATGCCAAAGTAATGGCTTATATGGGGTGGCATAAGCAATTACATCCACATATGCAAGGTGTAACTCTTATTAGACCTCAATCAGTCCTTCAATCTTTATTTCGAACAGTAATGAGGGACAGATGGTATTTAAACGTCCAATTAACTCGACGTAAGAACCAGGTTCAACAGCTTTTAAAAGTCACTCATCCTGATTTAAATAAAGCTTTTAAGAGCCTATCTAGCACCTCTGTGTTGAAGTTAGTCTTAGAGTTCCCTACGGGACTTCATATGAAGGAAGCCACAGCAGAAGAGATATATAATTTTTTATTGAAAGCTGGTGCAAAAAGTGTGGCTAAACGAGCAGCTAACATATTAGCTAAAGTAATGCCTAACACTATTGCAGTTCCAGCTGAACATCTTGTCGAAAGACAAAAATGGGTTATAGAAGAAGCCCTACGTCTCGAAGAAAGCATCAAACTAATTGACAAAGAGATTCATAAACTTTTATGGGGTGACCCTGACAAAGGTTTAGATGCTCACCCATATACAGAAATCTTAATGTCCCTTCCTTTTGTGAGCGAAAACATCGCCTGTACACTGATTGGGGTCATAGGTGATGTTGAACGATTTAATACATATAAAGAGTTCAAGAAATATCTAGGTGTATCTTCGGAAAACAAGCAGTCAGGAACATCGGTAACTGGCACAAGACAGACATACAGCGGTGTTAGAGATGCCAGGAGAGTCCTTTATCAAATTGCTTTAATTATCCTAGCAAACGGGCAAAAACACCCTACCGTCTTCAAATTATACTATGACCGTAAGGTAAGTGAAGGAATGAACAAGAAAAAGGCAATTGGGCACTTATGCGGCAAAATAGCATCACTTATTTACACAGTCCTAAAAAACAAAGTAAAATATGATCCGATCACTCACGCTAAAGCGTGTGGAGTAGAGTTTAACAATCTTTATATTAAAAATAACGAGGGAAAAACTAAGTTAACAAATTGAAAATAGAGTTAAAAACACAAAACCCTAAGTGCTTTAAATGAGCAAAAATCACCTATTATTTTTTAAATTTTAGGTGATTTTTCATCTTTAAAAATACTTTTTTATTCGTAAAGCACTACACTAC
>NZ_MTIY01000007.1 GCF_002019795.1 Bacillus alkalicellulosilyticus
TTCTTACCTCCAGTCAAGTGTTTTTTATAACTTTTATTTATGTTTCACCTAATTATTTTGAGTGGGAGGGGTACCCCTCCCACTCAAAATAATTCTGGTCATGCCAAAAAGACCTGACGATTTAGTTTTTTTCGCAAGGTCAGATATGGTATAGTATAAGTAACTGTTACGAATAGGTTTACGCTGCTTCGTAATTATAGGTGATGTTGTGTGTGATTAGATGAAATGCCACTTTCAAAAACTTATTCACACACGCAATCGACGCAACTTTGTGGGGCTTTCCTTGAGGTTGCGTTTTTAATTTGTCGTAGTACTCTACGATATGATTGTTAGTCTTCTTACGAAGTCTAATCATTGTTTGAACCATAAAGTACAAGATTTTTCGTAGCTTGTTGTTTCCTCGTTTATTAATTTTATCTTTATAAAATGTATTGCCAGATTGATAACGCATAATATCAATCCCAACATATGCATTTAATTGTTTATTGTTTCTAAAGCGTTTTAAATCCCCAATTTCACCTATTAGCCTTACAGCTGTCACTTCACCAATCCCTGGAAATGAAAGTAAAACCTTATACTCAAAACGTTCTTTGGAAAGCTCACCCATCTGTTTTATTAGCTGTTCTTTTTTCTCTTTTAAATCAGTAATACGTTTGGCATAATCACGTACTTGTTCACATCTTACATCCTCTTTCGAAATTGCTGGATATGAATCTTTCGCTGCGTTAAGTAGTTCTAGGCCCTTTGCTTCGGCAC